>NZ_JACJPL010000025.1 GCF_014696065.1 Leptolyngbya sp. FACHB-261
TAGGACGAGGCCAAGCCGTGGGTGTACCAAGAGGTAACGAAGGTGGTGCCGGTGAGCCAGCCGCCAACCGCGAGGAAGGCGGTGGGAAAGAGTAGCAATCCCGACCAGCCGACGAAGACAAAGCGGTCGCGCTTGAGCCAGTCGTCGAGGACGTCAAAGACTCCTCGCTCTGCTCCTGGCGCGCGCCCTACTGCAATAGTCATGACGTGAAAAACCTCCGAAAAATACTATCTGTAAGCCGCTACCTTAAGCTCCTTGTAGCAGGACACTTAGGCGCAGAGCAGGGGCGTTTACGTTTCTTTACCTGGCACTCATTATACGGAGACTCCCTAAATTTTGCACGCCCTGCCGGTTGTCCGCTCAGCCCCCCATTCGCCACGCATTTGTAATACTGAGAGATGGACCAGATTTACGAGCCTGTGGCATGTTCATTATTGAGTTGACTTTGAAGGGTAATCCGCTGTCTCTTTCGGTTCAGCGTAAGGAGCACGAGGACGCCACTGGGCTGTATCAACGAGTTCTTGACGCTATGCGCTCGGGTCAAGCTCAGATGCTGGAGTTGACCTGTGAAAAGCAGCCCGACAAGAAATTGGCAGTTCTCAGCACTGAAGTTTCAGCGGTTCAGGTGTTTGAGAAATCTGCCTCCAACGCAACATCAGCGACCGGCTTCTTTAGGGGTTAGAGAGAGGTTAAAGGTTAGAGGTTAGAGGTTGAGTGATGCAGACAGCACCAGCGATCAGAGTGGCAGATCTCTGCTTTAGCTGGTCTGACCAGGGGAAATTGGTACTCGACCACTGCTCGCTAGTGGTGCCCAAGGGTGAATTCTGGATGCTTCTGGGCACCAATGGCAGTGGCAAATCCACCTTGCTGCGATTGCTATCTGGGCTGGCCGTTCCCCAATCAGGCATGCTTGAAGCAGGGCAACCGGTCGGTTTTGTTTTTCAAAACCCGGACCATCAGCTTGTGATGCCAACAGTAGGTGCTGATGTAGCCTTTGGTTTAGTCTCGGAGAAACTGAGCTTGAGTGAAACGCGGCTGCGGGTCGAGGAAGCGCTGCAGGCGGTTAACCTAGTGCATTTGGAGCGTCGGCCGATCTATGCACTCAGTGGTGGTCAGAAGCAGCGGGTCGCAATTGCGGGAGCACTCGCCCGTCACTGTGAGGTTTTGTTGCTGGATGAACCTACAGCATTGCTCGATCCAGATTCCCAACGAGATTTAGTGGAGCAGGTGCGACGGTTGGTCAAAACCCGTGGCCTTACCGCTCTGTGGGTAACGCACCGCCTAAATGAACTGGAGTTCGCAGACGGAGCTTTTCTGTTAGAGCAGGGACAGGTTGTGGATCAGGGTGATCCTCTGCGTTTACGGGAACGCTTAGCTTGAATCCGATCGTGTGCCAACACTTGTGTTCCGTCACCGTCGCTTGAGAGCAGAGGATGGCACAATTAATTTATCTTCACACAATAAATCCCTAGCCTGTGTCCTAGCCATGTCTCCTCCTCCCAAGTTTGAAGCGCTGCTCCTAGTAGATGGTTACAACATCATTGGCGCTTGGCCCTCGCTGCAAGCCGAAATGCAAGCTGGGGGACTGGAGGCGGCGCGACGAGGTTTGGTAGAGGCACTGGCAGGCTACAGCGCCTATAAAGCCTTCAACACTCACGTTATTTTTGACTCGCAATTTCAAGACAATCGTCGCAGCCGAGAGGTAGTCACGCCCCACGTAGAGGTCTGCTACACCGACTATCGCGAAACGGCTGATACCTTTATTGAACGGACCTGTGCTCACTTCCGCAACGACCTGCGCAAGTTCAGTCAGCGACTGATCGTGGCTACCTCTGACCGGGCACAGCAGCTCACAGTCACCGGTTTTGGAGCGGAGTGGCTCTCAGCACGTCGCTTGGAAGAAGAAGTCAACTACTCTCAAGCCGGTGTACGCAGCCGCCAACGAACTCCCAGAAAAGCTCAAGGCAGTTTAGCCAGTAGCCTCAACGAGTCGGCAAGGCAGCGGCTGAGCCGTCTGCGTTTCGGTATTGACTAGCTCTTCTTTCTCGGTTTGGTTAGTCTTGATGAGTCGTTTCGTCAAGGTCTCTATCAATATCAATGTCTGCGTCGGCAGCCTCAACCGAGTCTGATTCTTCTTTAGGCTGATTGAGGCGATTGATCAGGGAAAGCACGCGCGTCCCACGCTCAATAGAGCGGTCCTCCAGAAATACAATCTCTGGCGTGCGCCGTAGGCGCACCCGGTGCCCGATTTCGCTACGTACGTAACCTGTGGCTGACCTAAGCCCAGCCATGGTCGCTTCCCGAGCTTCGTCGGTTCCGTAGATACTTACGAATACCTTGGCTTTTTGCAGATCACCCGACACCTCGACATCGGTGACGCTAACCATGCCAGTCCCCACCCGGTCATCCTTGATGCCATTCAGCAGCATCTGGCTAATCTCGCGCTTGAGCTGCTCAGAGACTCGCGAGACACGTCGATCGGTTGCCATAACAAATTGCTTGGAACTGCTTGAAATGGATTAAGACTGGAATTCTAGGCTGCTGGCGCCAGACCTAACATCGCCTGAAGGGTTAGGGCAAAAAAGGCCAACACACCAACCAAGGCAGTGACCAGTGCAACAGCCGTCACAGGCTTTTTAAAGAGGGGCAACAGGGGTTCAGCTGCGACCCAAAAGATACCCAGCACAATCGTGATGAAAAACTGGGGGTAGCGAGCAACATTTCTCCAGAACTCTGCCATAGGGAGCTACGCTTCGCTCAGCTGGTAATGCTCGCCCATTTTAGCAACCTTTGCCTGAGCAATCTTCTAACAGGCAACTTTATAGGGATGGAGCACGGGTCAAGTTCGGTTATCCCGACCTGCCTAATATCCGGTCCTAGCACAGGAGCAGACGTTTAAGAGATATTAATAGATGGAGGAGACTGGCCTAACCGAGGGCGGGTTTTGCGGCCACGACACATAGATTAGGTGGGCAATGGGAAAGATCGTTGGCATTGACCTAGGTACAACCAACTCTGTGGTGGCCGTCATGGAGGGCGGACGCCCAGTTGTTATCGCAAACACTGAGGGACAACGCACAACCCCTTCAGTGGTTGGCTTCAGTAAGGATGGCGAGCGCTTGGTGGGGCAAATGGCCCGCCGTCAGTCAGTGCTCAATCCGCAGAATACCTTTTACTCAGTGAAACGCTTCATCGGGCGTAAGTACAGCGAACTCAACCCGGAGTCGAAGCGAGTCGCTTACACAATCCGTCGCGATGACACCGGCAATATCAAGATTAAGTGTCCACGCCTAGAGCGAGATTTCGCGCCGGAAGAAATCTCCGCCATGGTCCTGCGCAAACTCGCAGACGAGGCTAGTAAATATTTGGGCGTACCGGTGACCGGAGCAGTGATCACCGTTCCTGCCTATTTTGACGACTCACAGCGGCAGGCAACCCGGGACGCGGGACGCATTGCTGGCTTGGAAGTCAAGCGTATCCTTAACGAACCTACAGCCGCTTCTCTAGCCTACGGTTTAGATAAAAAGACGAGCGAAACGGTTCTGGTCTTTGATCTGGGCGGCGGCACCTTTGACGTGTCCATCTTGGAGGTCGGCGACGGCGTTTTTGAGGTTAAAGCGACCAGTGGCGATACTCAACTCGGTGGCAATGACTTTGATGATGCTGTTGTTGATTGGCTAGCCGAGCAATTTCTACGAGACGAAGGTATTGACCTGCGCAAGGACCGTCAGGCCCTACAACGCCTGACCGAAGCTTCGGAGAAAGCCAAGATCGAGCTGTCTAACGTCAGCGAGACGATGATCAATCTGCCCTTCATCACAGCAACCCAGGAAGGGCCAAAGCATCTAGACGCGCGCCTGACTCGGTCTCAGTTTGAGCAGTTGACCGAACACTTGCTAGAGCGAGTGCGGGGTCCGGTTGAGAAGGCGTTGCGAGACTCTGGGCTCAGCCGTAACCGCATTGATGAAGTCGTGATGGTCGGTGGCTCTACCCGAATTCCGGCGGTGCAAGCACTGGTGCGGGAGCTAGTGGGTAAAGAGCCTAACCAAAGCGTCAACCCTGACGAGGTGGTGGCAGTTGGTGCAGCTGTTCAAGCTGGCGTACTAGCGGGTGAAGTCAGAGACCTGCTGCTGCTAGACGTGACGCCACTTTCGATCGGCTTGGAGACGATTGGTGGCATTACCAACAAGCTCATTCCTCGCAACACCACGGTGCCCACCCGCAAATCTAAGGTCTTCTCAACGGCTGAGGATAACCAGCCGTTAGTAGAAGTGCATGTGGTCCAGGGTGAGCGCGAGATGGCGGATGATAATAAGTCCCTAGGCCGCTTCAAGCTGCAAGGCATTGAGCCTGCACCCCGGGGGATGCCTCAGATTGAAGTGACCTTCGACTTGGATGCCAATGGCATTCTTAACGTCTCAGCCCAGGATCTCAACACTGGGCGCGAGAAGCGAGTCACCATCCAGGGAGCTTCAACCCTCAAGCCAGAGGAAGTGGGTCGGATGATCCGCGACGCTGAAGCCTCCGCCAACACCGACCGGCAACGCCGCGACCGCATTGAGAAGCGCAACAAAGGCGAGAGCTTTATCTATCAGGCTGAGCGCCAACTCAAGGATCTGAGCCTGGGCTACGACGGCTATCAAATCTCTAGTGAGCTGCGGACTCGGATTGAAACCTTAGTCCGAGAGCTACGCGCTGGTCTCGAACGAGACGACGATGGCCTGATTGACCGCAAGCAGTCCGAGTTGCAAGAGGCACTTTACGATCTGTCACGAGAACTCTATCAACAGCGTGAGGCTGAAGAGTCTGACTGGTTTGGCGGTGGCGGCGGTCGTGAAGAAGAGCGCTACTCCCGCTCCTCTGGCGACGATGACTTCGACTGGGATGACATTCCTGACGAACCACCACCGCGCAACGACTACTCGCGGGGACGAGCCCCTGCTGATCGCCTCTCTGATCGCCCGAGTCGTGAACCTGCTCCTGAGCGTTCTAGCCGTGAGCCTGCTCCCTACCGGGATCGGAACGATGACTACTCCCGTCCCCGTAGTCGTCCCGCGCCTCCTCCCTCCCGTCCTCAATCTTCAAAGCCGTCCAAGGACGCTTGGGATGATGATGGATGGGGTAACGACGACGATGACTGGGTATAACCCCCTTGCTTCCGTGCCAGCTTAGACTATGCAAAACTTCCGCAATTACTACGACATCCTGGGCGTCAGCCGCGATGCCTCGATTGATGACATCAAGAAGGCATATCGCAAACTGGCCCGAAAGTATCACCCAGACTTGAACCCTGACGACAAGGCAGCGGAAGAGCGCTTCAAGGACGTTGGCGAAGCCTATGAAGTGCTCTCTGACCCTACGAAGCGAGCGCAGTACGACCAGTACGGCAAGTACTGGAAACAGGGCGGATTCCAGGGTGGCAATGCCCGCCGTGCACCACAGCAACCCAGCAGCAATGGTTGGTCGGGTGGCGACTTCGATACCAGCACCTATGGAGATGTTGATTTCAGTCGTTTTTCTGACTTCCAAGAGTTTATCGACAGCTTGCTGGGCCGCTTTCGGACCAGTGATGGGGGTCCCGGCGGGGGTGGGGGCGGACCTGAGGCTGAACGCAGCTACACCTACCGGCCAAGCGGCCAAACTTACACCACGGGTCCGCGCACCAGCACGCGGCGTGATGCTGAGGCAAAGTTAAATTTGCCGTTAGTGCGGGCCTATACCGGTGGTCGGGAGCGCATTCGCTTGGAAGATGGGCGTTCCTTGGAGATCAACATGCCCTCAGGCATGACCACAGGCCAACGGGTCCGCTTACGGGGCCAGGGTCCATCAGGGGGCGACCTCTACCTGGTGATCACGGTGCTGCCCCACAGCTTCTTTAAGCTGGAGGGCTCAGATATCCAGTGTCAGGTTCCCATTAGCCCAGCAGAGGCGGCTTTGGGGAGACAGATCGAGGTACCCACTCTGGATGGGCCAGTCAGTGTTAATGTGCCGGCGGGCGTGAAGTCAGGGCAACGTTTACGTCTAGCAGGTAAGGGCTATCCCAAAGTCAATAGCGTTCGCGGTGACCAGTTTGTAGAGCTGCAGATTGTCGTACCCCGATCGCTGTCCGCCCGCGAACGCGAACTGTACGAGCAACTGCAAAAAGTTCAATCTCCAGACCTACGAGCTAATCTCGTCGGTTAAGCGCCGATGGATTACTCAACGAGTCAACTAGTTGACTGGCATGACTGCACTTGTAGGCTTGCCCTTCTAGGAGGCTGGCTTTAGAGGTTCATCTTGAGGGGCAGGAGCCGTGCTGCCATTGAGTTGAACCGTCCATTGGGGCCAGTTAGTCTCTCCCAACAGGCCTGCTTTGAATAACGCCCGCTCTGGATGTTGGCGGCTCCAGCCCAACAGAATCGCGTTCGAGTAGTTAATGCGGTTGGGCGCCAGGGTATAGGTTCGACGCTGCTGTTGGTCCCAAATCAAGGCGTAGTCTGAGATAAAGTCGGTGGCATTACCACCCTGAAAGTCCCGACAAAGCACGCGATCGCCCCGAGCCGACCAGGCAATGGGCACTAGCACGCCAAAGCCCACAACAGTGCCTGCTTGACCATTTGAACTAAGGCCCTCACGAGGCGTAGAGGCAGCAATGGCTTGCAACTGCTGGGTTTGCAAATCTTGCAAGAACAAGACACTGCTGACGCTCGTATCGGTTACTTGAGGTTTAGCCTGGATTAACAGACGACTGTAGACGGCAAAGCGTCCATCTGGCGAACGCAGCAGGGGTGTACGCTCAAAGACGGTTTGAGGTCGGTTCTGTTGCTGAGCCCGAGCTTGTACTGTTTGGATCTGCTGCCAGGGAATCGGAATGCTGCTACCCAACGGATCGGTAGAGACTTCGCCTTGCTGGAGCTTAGTTAGAAAGGACCGGCTCTGAGCAAGACTACCGGGTGTCCATACGGTCAAACCAACGATCAGTGCTGCTAGCGAGACACTAAAAGCGGCCAAAGGCTTAAACATAGGTGTGACCCTTGCTTTGAGAGACGTTGCGGCTACGTGTGAGGAGCGATCACCGAGACCGCAGGTCTTCGTCCACCCTGGTTGCTTTCAGTCTAGCGGCTACCCCAGTTAGCGTCGCTATTTTGTCAGCAGACCAAGAGCAGAAATGGCTGCTTTCAGTCAACTCTGCTCTACCACACCGGGCAACCCATGAATTGGTGGATTTTTAAAGTGGTTTCACTAATTAGAAGGCTTAAGTTTTAGAAAGCTTAAAAAAGGATGACGGTAGGGAGAGAACCAAAATGGGACAGGCGGTGACAAGCACTGAGGATCTCAGCCGTCAGTTGCCTCGTTTTGGTGTTCTTTATTTTGGTGTTTGGTATGGATTTGACATTGATTTGACATTGATTATCGGCATTTGTTCTTGACCAGAAGCTGATGCAGCTACAGTTGTGGGCAGTTAGTGGACGAACGAGCCAGTAGGAGAGGGGAATGCCACGGTTGATTGTGGTGACCGGGGTGAGTCAGGGTTTGGGGCGAGTGATGACTGAGCACTTTGCCCAGGCAGGACACACGGTGCTGGGCTGTGCCCGTTCGCAGGCAGCAATAGAGCAGCTGAGGCAACAGTTGGGCAGTCCTCACGACTTTGCCATGGTCGATGTTGCAGCAGATGCTCAGGTCGCAGGTTGGGCTGAGCGTCTGCTGGCTAATTATGGTCCTCCGGATCTGCTGATTAACAATGCAGCATTGATTAATGCTTTGGCGCCACTGTGGCAGGTCAGCGCTGAGGAATTTTCTCGCCTTATTGATGTAAATATCAAAGGTGTTGCCAATGTCATTCGTCACTTCGTGCCCGCCATGATTGAGCGGCGACGTGGTGTTATTGTCAACTTCAGTTCGGGTTGGGGTCGCTCAGCGTCAGCCGAAGTTGCTCCCTACTGTGCTTCTAAATGGGCCATTGAAGGGCTAACTCGCGCCTTGGCTCAGGAACTACCGCAGGGCATGGCGGCAGTTGCTCTCAATCCTGGCATCATTCATACTGACATGTTGGACGTTTGCTTTGGTGAAGAAGCAGCTGACTATCCAGATCCAGAAACCTGGGCCCGCAAAGCAGTTCCTTTTATCTTGAAGTTGCAGCCCAAAGACAATGGTTTGCCCTTGACGGCTCCTATTTAGCCTCCTCTGAATAATTAGAACATCTGGCCATCGAACATCTGGCCATCTAAGGCAGAGGAGATTAGGATTTGCTCGTGGTTCAGAAAGGCACAAGGCAGTGATAGACAAAGGGGTAAGAGCAGCGATGGCAACGCTATTGTTTGCTGCTCTAGGTTGGCCAACCCTTGCTACGGCTGAGGATTTGAAGTCTATTGCGCAAGCTCACTCCACGCCCTCTTCTGTTGATACCAATCGCTCGATGCTAGAGTTTCTGTCTGAGAGTTTGGAGGCGGCAAACCAGATCGAAGATCGAGTGGCCCGCTCAACAGTCTTATCGGAAATAGCCAGTCAATACGCCAAGATTGGGCAGACAGAAAGAGCCATTCAAGTTCTGTCCCAAGCCTTAGAAACGGCAAATACAATTCCAGAGCCTAGCGAGCAAGCACCTGTCTTGATGGCACTAGCCACTCGGTACGCTGAGCTTGGGCAGGCTGATAGTGCGACCCGGGTACTTGAACAAGCCCTGACGGTGATTAACCGCATTGAGGAAATGACCACTAGGGTCAATTTACTCTCTACCATTGCCCTCAAATATGCCAGTTTGGGCCGTAGCGATACTGCTGCAGAAATTCTGTCCCGGACATTGACTGAAGTTGCCCTTCAAGCTGCACCAACGGATCCGGATCGAGCCAACCAAAATCTAGCTCAGGCTTCAGAGGTTGCTCAGCTCATTGGCAATCTTCCTACACGGGTGAGTGTACTCTCTGAGATTGCAACTGCCTATACCCAAACGGGACAGGCTGATCTCGGTGCCCAGCTTCTGGATCAGGCAATAGCCAGCATTGATGCCAGTGGAGCCGTTGCGGCAGCTGAAAACAAACCGACTGCCCCCGTCACCCAACCAGTCACCCAAGCCGCCGCTCAGCGGCCGTTTCTTGAACCGATTCCATTGCGAGGCAGGGTTGGTTTAAGTGGCAATCTGAACACTGAGGCAACGACTACCAGCTTGATCGGCTTGTCGGCCAATGTTTTACGTCAATGGTCCCGAGAACGAGTTGAAGCTAGATTCAATGTTGCCAATGATTTTGATAGCAATCGTCGACCTTATAACGAACAATTCCTTGGAGATTTTAGTAGTCAATATCGATATTATGTCAGTCAGTATTCCTATACTTATGTTCGACTGGAAGCGCTGAGGGATATTCGTAATAGCATCAAATTGCGAGCCAGTTTATTTCCTGGTTTTGGCTGGAATTTGTGGCGGCGGAGCGAATTTCAGAGCCTTGATTTAGAAGGTGGCTTTGGGGTTCAGTACGAAAATAGCGGCCCTAAGCTCTCAGACACGCGCACTCGCTTCAATCCCACCGTACTTCAGGTTGCGGTCATCTACAGAAGTCTTTTGTTTGAGGATGTTCGATTCACCCAAAGATTTGAAGCTAATACTCCCTTCAATCAGTTTGAAGATTACAACCTAGCTTCCACTACGGCCTTTTCCATTCCCTTTGGTGAGCAGTGGTCATTGACCAATGCCGTGATTTTCAAGTTTGATGGCACACCGCCCAACAACACGCCTAACTTGAACGTCAATTTTAGAGTTGGTGTAGAATACTCGTTTTAATTTTTCAGTTAATTCCCTTTTCCATCGGTAGTTACCCGCACCCGCTCTAAGCCAGAGTAGACATTAAATCGTTCCTGGCGCAGGAAGCCAATCAAAGTAATTCCGAACTCCTGAGCCAGGGACACGGCTAGACTGCTGGGTGCTGAAATTGCACAAACAATTGAAACTTGGGCGGCCAAACATTTCTGCAAAATTTCATAGCTTGCCCGCCCACTCACCAGCACAATCTGATTGGTGAGCGGCAATCGGCCCTTGAGCAAGGCTGAACCCACTAACTTATCCAGCGCATTGTGCCGTCCTACATCTTCGCGTAGGGCTAGCAATTCCCCTTGGACATTAAACAAAGCCGCAGCATGTAAGCCTCCAGTTGCCTTGAACAAACCCTGAGCCGCCTGTAACTGCTTAGGCAAACGATGCAGCACCTCTGTTGTAATTTCCAGGCCACTGAACTCAACCGGAGCATGACGAATCCGCAGCGCTTCTAGACTAGTTTTGCCACAGACACCACAGGCACTTGTAGTGTAGAAATGCCGCTCTAAAGATGGCAAATCCGGCTTCAATCCCTGCCGCAAAGCCACGTTGACAATGTTGTAGCGCTGCTCCCCATCGATCTCTGGGTCAACACAATAGCTGATTGCGCGAATATCGCCAGGTTCACGCACCACGCCCTCACCATAGAGAAAACCGGCAGCCAACTCGAAGTCGGCTCCGGGTGTGCGCATGGTAATTGCCAGGGTGTGATTAGGTTCAACCAGGCGAATTTCTAACGGTTCTTCCGTAGCCAGCTGATCCGATCGAGAGCGAATCTGGCCATTCTCCACAGTCCAAATCTGGCTTCTGGTTTTGCTGGTGCTCACCCCAGCTTCTCCAGTTGAACCACAGCGTTGTAGTCAGGAACCCCTTCCTGTGAGCGTCGATTACGGTCGAGCAAGAGATTGCCTTCCGGCCAGTGAATTTGCAAATTACCGGGTTTAACTGGAGCCATATAAACTCGCCCTTTGAATTCGCCGCGTTCGTTTTTCAACACCACTGGATCACCGTTTTGAAGGGCAAAACGTTCGGCATCAATGGGATTGATCAGCACCGCCTCGCGCACCGCTCCCGTGATCGCATCTTTGCGCTCTTGAACCATGCTGTTGAACTGTTTGCCACGCCGCGTGGTTACCCAAAAACAGCCTTCCGGTAGCTGTCGCTTCGGGGGGGACACAACCGCGAAATGTGCCTTGCCATCAGCAGTCGGAAAGTTCCAGCCAAAGCAGAGGTGTGAGCCCCCATACTGAAACTGATCGCCTGCTTGCTGCAAGTGTTGAATGCCTGCATATTGAGGAATCACCCGAGCAATTTCAGCTCGAATGGCTGGCGTACCCTCAACCTGAAGCTGAGCTGCTCGCTCCGGTCGCGCTCGTTGGGCCAACTCCATAAACACTTGCCACTCCGGTCGCGCTTCGCCAATGCGCGGCCCCGAAACTTCAGGGCTGAAAATTACCCGCCGCTCGGTACTGGTTTCCGTGACACCACCCGGCACTTCGTAGCGAGTCGTTGCAGGCAGCAGCAGCACCGCTTCAGCGGGTAGCAACATCTGCGGCGAGCAGACAATATCCATATGCACGCGCAGAGGCACTCGCTCTAGGGCCGCTAGGACATAATCTGGCTCGGGTAACACCTCCAAGAAGTTGCCCCCGACAGAGAACAACAGATCCAGGTTGCCAGCATGGGCCGCGTCGATCATCGCGGGTGCAATTAGACCTGGGGTCGTGGGCACCTCAAAGCCCCACTGTCGGCTAAGCTGGTCTGCATTCTCCGGGGTAATCGGCTTGCCACCGGGCAACACTGTGGCATAGGCGCCCATTTCAGCACCGCCCTGCACGCCGGAGTGTCCTCTAATTGGCATTAAGCCGCAGCCTTCCCGCCCGACAAAGCCTTTGCTCAGCGCCAGATTGATAATCGAGCGCACATTGTCTTCGCCGCATTCATGTTGAGTAACCCCCATGCTCCAGACGAATACAGCCTTCTGCGCCTCGCCTACCATTTGGGCAAAGGCGTACATCTCCGCTTGCGAGGCTCCTGATTCGCGCTCTAAATCCTCCCAGGTCTGGTTTTCCAGTTCTGCTTTCAAGGCTTCCAACCCGGTCGTGTAGTGATCAATAAACGACGGGTTGACCCAGCCATTAGCCAGCATGTGCTTGAGGGTGCCATTTAAAAAGGCCATGTCTCCCCCCACATTCACCAAAAAGAAGCGCTCTGCGAATTGGGTGCCAAACAAAGCACTTTCTACAATCGAAGGCACCCAGTAACGCTCCATGCCAGGCTCTTTGTAGTTGTTGATCACCACAATGCGAGTGCCCGCTTTCTTGGCGTAATGCAGATATTTAACGGTTACCGGCTGGTTGTTCGCTACGTTTGAGCCAATAAACACCAGCAAGTCGGTACCGATCCAGTCTTTGTAGGAGCAAGTTGTTGCTCCCACGCCTAGTGTTGTTTTGAGTGCGGCTGTACTGGGCGAATGACAGATGCGAGCGGCGTTGTCAATGTTGTTGCTACCCAGAGCCCGCACAGCTTTCTGAGCCAGATAGTAGGTCTCGTTGACAGTGCCTCGGCTGGTGAGATAGAAACCCAAGCGCTCCGGTGTCGAAGCCCTAATGCGCTCGGCTACTAAACTCAGCGCCTCTTCCCAACTGACGCGACTAAAGCCTGGTTCGCCTTGGCGACGCAGCATTGGGTAAGGCAGGCGTCCCAGTTCGCGCAGTTCCGCGCCACTTTTGCCCTTGAGCTGTGAGACATCTGCCAAAATCTGAGGATCCAGAGCGGGCATAGTGTTGAGGCGCAGCAACCGCAAGCGTACGTTGCAAACATGCAGTCCATCCAGAGTCCAGTCCTGCATGCCCGTCGTCCCCAAAGCGCAGCCATCGCAGACCCCTTGATTGAGAATGCGCCAAGCGTAGGGCAACTGGTCACGCGACAGCCAGCTGGCGCGAAATACCTCCCAGTAGTTGTTGGGGTACTGCTCACCGATGCCAAACGGCTTCCAGCTCGCCCAGTTAGCAGGAGTCCAGCGCTTTTTGACTTTACGTAGCATTAGTTTTGCCGCGAGGGGACATGAGACGGAGGGACTGCACCCAGTCCCTCGTTTGCATTTTGCCCCTGCTTCTCGCGATCAAGTCAATGCCCTGAGCGACTTAGTTCCAGTCGCTGGTCGCTCACTCAGGTCTAAACCCAGGTTTAAGTTCGGGTCTAAGCCCAGATCTAAGGCCAGATCTAAGCCCAAATCTAGGCAACCAACATCTGCTCATTTAGTTGCCGCTGCACCTCTGGCGAGATCCGGGAGGCAACCTCGCGACAATTTTGCAGTAGGGTGCTGGTCTGCAAGAAGTTTTCTAGCTCCAAGGCTTCGGCTTCGCCGAGTTGCAGCAGGTTTGTTTCTAGCTGTAAGTGGCGCAACAGCAGATTGACAAAGGCATCAGCAAACGACATACGACGCGCATAACCTGCACGAAAGTCTGGTGGTTCCCCTAAGGCGGCCAAGTCTGAGAGCAGAGCAGGAGTATCCAGGGCAAAGAGGTCATTGTGCGCCAACTCTTGGGCGCTACTCAGACACAAAGCTAAATCCCGATTAAGATCCAGAGCCCGGGCCAATCCTTGAGAGAGGTGACGCGCTTGCAAAGCCACTCGATCCAGGCAGCAGGCGGCCTGATCACTAACACTACGCTCTAAGGCGAAACTCAGGGCCAAGTGCAAAGCAGCCGCACGACGGGCAACACTGCGCTCCGGTGAGTCTAGCCGGTCGGTCAGCTGCTTTGCCCAGAGTAGTAGCGCCTGACAACGCTTAGCTTTCAAGCGGCTCATAGCCTCAGACTGAAGGCTCAGCAGCAGTTCATCAGCGCCTTCGGGCAACAGCTCAGCAACTTGCAGCAGCACTCTCTGCCAGCTGGGCACTTCCAAAGGCTGCCGTACCAGGGCGGTCAGACTACCCCGGCTGCGATGGGCAACAACTTGCCAAGCGCACAGGTATTCCTGCAAAGCAGGATGCACGAAGGTATAGTGACCCGGCGCAAATTCGACTAGCAAGCCTGAGTGAGCTGTCAGCCCCTCTAGTAACTCGCTGCAATCAAGAGTGACCTCAACTGTTTGGCAGGCTTTTAACAGGCCCAATATTTCAGCCTGGCTCACTATAGGTCGCTGCTGCTGGAGCTTGCCTGCCGCTAAGCGGGCCAATGCTTTGAGTTGAACTTTGAGCGCTGGCGCTGAGAGCCCAGGCTGGCTAGCTAGGCCAATGCGCACAATTGCATGGTGGAGCCCAACCGCATGACTGACCAAACTACGGCTGCGACTGTATGTCTGACATAACAGCGTCAGCAACCAGGGGCTGCGGGTCAGCTCACAGGTATTGGCCTGTGCTGGCAGTTGCAGTGTCTCCCACAATTGGCGACCCACAGCCGGGTTACGACCGAACCAACGTTGGATGAAGGTTTGGACCTGCTCATCGCTCAAAGCTGTTAGTTGAGCGCTGGTAAAACGCTTGAAATGGTGCTGGGTAGCAACAGCATTGGAGACAACGAAGCGGTTTTTCGGCCAGCGCTCGACCAAATCCTCAATGAGTAGGATCACCTGCTCACGCTGGGTCTCAGCGACCTCATCCAATCCGTCCAGTAACAACAGCAACCTGCCCTGCTCCAGAGCTTCTGCGGTAAAAGCTTTGGGCCAAGGGAAGTTCGCTGCTTGAAACTCCAGCACTACTGACTGTGCCAGCGAGCCTGTTCCCTTGGGCAGCATTCTGAGGTCGATATAGACCGGGATGCAGTTATGCCCATACTGGCCTTCCTTGCCCTTAAACGACTCTAAACCCAACCAGCGCAATAGGGTCGTCCGTCCCGAGCCAGGCTCTCCAAGAACGCTCAAATACTGCTGGCTGCGGGCGACGAGCGCTGCTGGCAAGAAGTTCTGACGCTGATGCTGCAGGCTGCTGCTACTTGAGTCTGCTAAAACCTCAGCCATCAAGCGTTGGAGCGAGGGCTGTCCCTTCACACAAGCGGGAACATAAAGCGTCTCTAGCGACACAGGCCGAGCGATACCAGGAATGCGCAAGGTGCCGTACCGGGTCAGATAGCGCCGCAAATACTGGTTTGAGACCTGAGCGATCACTCGACGAACCCGAGCATCCGCTGGGTTACTGGGTTGGGACGACGAGCCTGTCCTCAGGCCAGCCGCAGGCGCAAAACGGCTGCTGCCGGTTAGCAAAGGCTTAAACACCTCGGCTACGACGCCTCCCACTGGGGCGGACAGGGCTACCTGAGGCTCTGTCGAAGTCATGGCCTTACCAAGATTTTGCGAGGGCTGAGTCGTTCCACATAGTACATTACGGGAAAAATTCAAGCCATCCAGCCTATCTGGGTATTCAAGATGCTAAGACCGTCGGTCCAGACCTTGATCGTTCCAGGAGACAGGATCTTCTAGAGGTTCCATATGGGTCATCACACTGCTACCGGGCAGGGCTTGCTCAAGGCTTAGCTCGATTTCCTCGCATAGGTCATGGCCCCGTTGAACACTCCAGTTGCCCGGCACCAAGACATGCAGTTCGACGAAGCGACGGGAGCCCGCAGTACGGGTGCGCAGTGCATGAAAGTCAATGCCCTGCTCTCGGTAAGGCGCAAGAATCGTAGTAATCGTTTGCTGGTCCACTGCAGGCAGGGAAGTATCCAGTAAACCTAAGCTTGTCTCGCGGAGCAGCCGAATACCAGTCCAGACAATATTGGCCGCTACAAGCAACGCAACCAACGGATCTAGCACCAACCAACCCGTTATCTGTACTAGACCGAGACCCAGCACCACCCCCAAAGAAGTCCAGACATCAGTGAGCAAATGATGGGCATCGGCGCGCAGGCTAATCGAGCGTAGGCGCTTCCCAGCTTTTAGCAGCACCTGAGCAACGCCACCATTGACGGCAGCAGCTACAAGAGAAATGCCCAAGCCCAAGCCAATTTGCTCAACCGGCTGGGGGTGAGTTAAACGCCCCCAGGCCGCAACTGCAATGCTGGCAGCAGCCACTAGAATTAACGCTCCCTCCAGAGCGCTGGAGAAATATTCTGCTTTGGAATGTCCAAAGGTGTGCTCCGCGTCTGGAGGCTGAGCAGCAAAGGTTAAGGCCCAAACAGCCGCCAAAGCTGCAACCAAGTTCACCACAGACTCAGCGGCATCTGAGAATAAGCCGACGGAGCCAGTCAGCCGATAAGCAGTAAATTTCAGCGCCATTGTGATAAGCGCTGCTGCAATTGAGAGAAAGGCGTAGGAGCGCGCTGACCCGTTGAGCATAGGCTCATTTTTCCATAGGTTCGCGATGCCCCAAATTAAGCTCTAACGACCGAGCTGTGAACTACCCTTGGCTAAGATTTTTCTAAAGGTTTGCTAAGGGTTCGCCACAGACTGTAGCAGCTTGACGCTGGACCTAAGGCTGCAAACTAGCTTGAATGCGCAGGATGCCTGGGCTGCCATCCATTTTGTCGCTGTCCTCTAAGGGTTGCTGTTGCCGTTGAGATTCAGCACGCGCCAAGAGGGTGTACTCACCGGGCTGCTGCGGCTGCCACAGATAACGCCATAGGGTCCACTCATGGGGTGACTCAGGTTGATTTTGCTCAGCCTGCTGCCAGGTCTTGCCGCCATCTGTACTGACTTGAATGCGTTGAATCGGAGTTGAACGATCTAGAGCCACACCTGCAACTAAAATGCCCTTCTCCCAACCCTGTTCGCCGCTCTTGGCTAACCTGGTCTGATTCTGGCGGTTCCACACTCGGTGCTGTTGAATTTGGCGCACGAGGGAATGGGTAGGAATTTCAGCAGTATTGGACCAGCCTTGGCGCTCCCAAAAACCTTTTTTGGTGCGAGTGCTTGCCTCAATGCCAACTAGCCACTTAGGTTGCTTCTGGCCAAAATGTCCTGGGATCAAGATTCGCAGAGGATAACCATGACTGCGAGATAGAGCACTACCATTCATGCGGTGCACCAGCCTGACTTCGGGGCGCAAGAGTTCGGCGACGGGTAAAGTGGTCTCGTAAGAATCTGCCCCGTGCAAAACAAACTCACGAGCCTCAGGTTTTAGCCCCGCTCGTTCTAGAAATGGCAGTAGCGGCGTACCGGTCCAAAGAGCATTGCCAATCAGATTGCCACCAGTTGGATTGCCAATGCACTCCATGGTCAAGTAGAACTCTTCCTGCGGTGTGGCAGACACAATATCTTGAAAGTTTAGAGAAACCGGTGTCTCGACAGCTCCCTTAATCTCTAGTCGCCAACTTTCCAGAGTGACATTGGGAGGCAAGGCATAAGACTGCACATAAAACTCAGTCAGGGGAGTGAGCAAATGCTCGGGCAACCGGACAGTTGGATCCAATAAATCAAGCGAGAATAATGGCTTGATCTGCTGTCCGTTGCCACAAGCAGACAACAAGCTAGCCCCAATCAGCCCTACACCAATTCCCGCAGGGGCTTGCAATAGCTTTTTGAGCAGCGAGCGTCGTTTCAAAGGAATGCCTTAAGACTTCTGAGCGTAATTGAGGATCTTCTTTACCATTTCTACCAGCGTAATCGAGCCCACTGGCTTTGAGATATAGGAGTTAGCGCCTAACCGATAGGTTGCTTCGGCATCACTACTTTGCTTAGAGGTAGTCAAGACAACAAATGGAATCTCTTTCCAAACTGGATTCTGACGAGCCTGTTTCAACACATCAACCCCGTCTATTTTAGGTAAACGCAGGTCGAGCACAACTAGAATCGGCAGTTCAGGGTCTGTTGGGCAGCTGTGCTGCTCAATGTAAATCAAAGCCTCCTCGCCGTCCCGACAGACCACAATCGGGTGTGTGAAATCATTTTTTTTGAAGGCTTGCAGAGTTAGATCGACATGCATGGGGTTGTCTTCCACCAGCAGCATTGGCCTTGTCAAAATGTTGTTTGCTAAAGCGCTCATTTTTACTTCTGGTCTCCTAAGTGTTCAAACTTCTAAAGTTTTGGTAGCTCAATAAAAAAGTGAGCGCCAGCCCCAGGCTGAGATTCAGCCCAGATACGGCCTCCTTGTCTGTCTAGCACTTTCTTGGCAATTGCCAGACCGGCTCCTGTTCCTTCAAATTCTTCCTGACGCACTAATCGATGAAACAGCTCGAACAGCCGGTCATGATATCTCATATCAAAGCCAATCCCATTATCAGCAACACTGAACTGATAAGCATCAGGCAACTCTCGACCTGTAATCAGGATATAGGGATACTTTGTACAGCGGCTATATTTAATTGCATTGTCGATCAGATTTGCTAAAACCTGGGTCAAACCTCGCTGCCAGGTATAAATAGTTGAAAAAGAAATATCGACCGAGAATTTGATGCCGCGCTCGTCGATGATGCGACTGCGACCATCGAGAATAGCACTAATAATCTCCTGTGGCTTGACGTCAGCTAAGCTAAGTTTCTCCTCGCTCAAGCGAGAATACTGCAAGATATCTTCGATCAGGTTCTCCAAGTTTTTGCTAGCCACCATAATCTGATCTAGACAAAAACGAGCACGCTCGTCTAATTCATTGCTGTGCTGTTTGTGCAATTCTTCGGCATAACCATCAATCCCCCACAGCGGAGATTTCAAATCATGGGAAACTGTATAAGTAAAGGCTTGTAACTCTTCGTTCTTAACTTTCAGAACCGCTTCGATCAGTTTCCGCTCGTCGATCTCATCTCGCAATTGTCTAGCAGTTTCACGTTCAGCTAATACCATTTTTTTCATCTTAGCTGTCATTGTATTAAATGAATTCGCCATCGATTCAATTTCATCACCCGTTCTGACAGTGACACTCTGCTCAAAATCGCCGGTTGCGACTAGTTGGGCTGTCTTAGAAACTGCATTAACTGCACTAGCAATCTGGGAGCTTTGATACAGACCAAAGAGTAAACCGAGGAGAATAGCAACCAGAGTGGTGCTCACCAAGATGCTCTCACTACTTGCAGAGGTCTGACTCGCCAAAGCTAACCTGAAATTAGCGGCATCAACAATCGTGATATTAAGTTCTTCTAAGCGATTAAATGCGTCCCGTTCGGCTATACCAACCGCACCACTCTCACTAGCGAGAGCTAAGGCTTCATCCTTGCGATTTACCTGACTCAAAGGTAAAAGCTTTTGATCCCTAAGCCTCGAATATTTCATCCAAGCCACTCGGAATTCTGCGAGTTTTTTTAACTTGACTTGAGTAGTAAAGCTTCTCTCTAAACTGTCTAAAAAGTTATCAATTTCACTTTCCCAGCCATCAATATCTGACTCGTAGGAGCGCATTTGAAGCTCGGATTTTGCCAGTAAATGGGAGAAGGTTGTGGCTCGAATAAAGCCGACCTTTCTTTCCATCTCCCCTAGAATGTAAGACGGCTTGACGTCTCGCTCTACTGTATCTTTGAGCCTCTCTTCAATGCTCTTAGCCGTGTGAATGCCAACCGCGCCCACACCGACTATCAAAAAGATCATGACTACAAAGCTCCCAACAAGTTTGGTACGAAGACTAAACTTCATGAGCGCTTCCTGGGGTTGCAACAGCTACTGAGCAGTTTTGATAGCTATTGTACTGAGCGGACGTTGGCAGAAACGCCCCTAAAGTTAGAGGTGTGGCTCCGCTAAAAGCATAGACGCCATGCTGATCCCAGACTGAGTAGGGAGTTGGGCTAGCCAGTCGCTTCTCTATAGTCGTAGAGAGAATATATAGAGAAACGCCTGGCTAGCTCAAGGGAAGCCCCAGGCAGAGTTTAGTCGGCCTACTCTGCTAATGTTGGCGCCTCTGCCGGAACCGAAACCTCAGGAGCTTCTAGAGTTTCTGGTACTTCTAGTGACTTGGGCTCAACTGGCCGCTGATCAAACCGCCGCTCCGCTTTAGGTAGCCGTTCGAGATACCGACTGGGAATTCGAGGTACCTGCGGAGTGACTTTTGGAGCAGGTTGGACCGGCTGTGCTTCTACTGGAGTAGGCTCTGAGGTCTCCACCGAATCTGATACTGGTGCCTTCTCCGGCTGTTCTTCCTCTAGCTGCTCTAGCACAGGTGGATCAGAAGAGGTTGATGCAGGCGCAGGTGGCGTAGGAATAGGTGCTTGATCTGCTGGCTCTGCTGGTTTTGGCTCTACTGGTTTTGGCACCGGCCGAGCCGCCTGAGATCGCTGGCGCAGGCGATCTAAAAAGTTGGGCTTGGCGGGCGGGGGTGCAGAAACTGTAGGCGCGGGCACCGGCGTCATTTCTGGCACCGGCGATTTAAACTCCTCACTTGGAAGCTCAATAGGGGCAGGCGCTGAAGGTTCGGGCTCTGGGCTGACCTCTACTAAAGGAGTAACCTCGGGAGCTGGTACTACTGGCGCCACAATCTTATTTTCAGGGGGAGCTTCAGAGGGGGCAGTTTTCAAACCCTGGCGTAGACGATTGAAGAAGTTAGGCTTCGCTGGTGTGGGGACTGGCGCCAGCTCAGGCTGGGGCTCTTCCAGTATCTCAACTGGAGCAGTTGCTGGCACGTCAATTGCAGGAGCTGGAGTAGGTGCTGGGGTAGCTTCCGGTATTGGAGTTGGCGCTGCCGTAGGTTCCGGGGACGGGACAGAGGGCACTGGCGGTGCCGAGGTTGGGATTGGCGCAGGCGTTAGGGCAGGCGCAGGCTGAGCATTGGGATCAACAATGCTGCGGCTCTCGGCTGCGGAGAGTTCTCCCCGAACCAACCTTGATAGCGCGTCCTGGCCGCCCGGCTTGTAGGTGATGACTCGAACTGTGTTGTTAAAGACGTTCTCAACTGGGTTGCCCTTCTCATCTAGGAATTCCAGCTGTACCCAGTTCTTACCTGGCTTAAAGCCCTTGAGATAGAGCGGTTGCCAGCGGTCTAGCACAAAGTTTTGGCCGTTAATCGTGCAGCGGATCCGCCAGTCAGCAATATCATCCTCAGCATCAGCGGCTGCAACCAAGTGGAGCGGCGCATTAGTCAAGTAAAAATCCAGGAGAATCGGCTCAGCCCCATAGCTACCCTGAGGACGGCTGTAAGTCAGAAGGGGTTTGCTAGAACTGGGAGCGTTGGTACGCGTTTTCGTATAGATATGGAAGGTTGTCTGAGCGTAGGCCCCTTCATTCTTAAAACTTTCGTGCCAGGGGCGCGAGGCAAAAGCGCGGATTGTATGGGTCCCTGGAGCAAGATCGAGCTCTAAAGGTTGACTTGGGTCATAGACTGCCTGATAAGGCAGGTCATCAACGATCACATGCAAGTGAGGGCCAAGACCCAACTGCTCATTCTTGAAAGTTGGCAGGTCACGGAGGTTGAAACGCACCAGCACATGCTCGTCTTCAATCACCTCATCCGGTCGCGGACTAGTGATGCTGAGCTGTGGCTGGTACCCTTCCAGGGCACGGCTGAGTTCCTGAATTGCTATCGGCGGTGACACTTCAGTCAGATTGCCAGAGGACAAGGGTGCCCCAATTGGAGCTCCTGGCAGGGGTGAACCAGACTTCTGACTACAGCTGCTCAAGATGAAGACCATGACCACCAGAGCAGCCATGGCCGTAACCTTAAGCCTTTGCAAAACCGACACAAGCTCTCCCCCTGGCAACGTTGACTTCTAGCCCGTAATCCAGACCTAACGGGAACTATACCGGAAAAGAGCAGAGCTTCTCTGGTTTCAATGGCTTTGAGGCCATTCTTGGGCCACTCACTCAATAGAAAACTAACTGGAATAGACCTGCAAAATTAAGATCAGTTTTCGATCATTAGCCTGGGAAATATGTCTGATTGTTACGGCTCTCGCAGTCGTTCTACTGACCAGAAGTCCTAGGTCTTACTGCTTCTAGGTTTGCGCGTTTTAATAATTGTTAATCATTATTGGGGACACAAAACCCTAGCCTATACTTACCAAGAGAACTCTGCCCTGAGTAGTTCTCATTCATCTTTCTCTATGGACTTGTAGATTCGAATTTTTGGATCTATGGAGCACATATCTGAAGGGTCAGGGCAGAGCAATCCTCGTTCCTTGTCTCAAGAGAGGAGAGTCTCGATGACAATCAGTCCTCAGGAGCGGGAGGCGAAGGTCAGAGTAGTCGTCGATAACGACCCGGTCCCCACATCATTCGACAAGTGGGCCAAACCAGGACACT